>CP032047.1:0-3716 GCA_008032955.1 Helicobacter pylori | reverse complement strand
GTAGTGTCTTGCCAATGATAGGTGTAGTGTCTTGCCAATGATAGGTGTAGTGTCTTTTGAAACATCTATACAATTAACCATTTTTAGCTACAATAACAGCGTACTAATAGTTTCACAAGTGCGGTATTTCCTATGTGCGACAAAATTTGGAGAAATTAGCTTGATTTTGTTAAGTTAGTGGGTTGGAGGATAGAGAGGGCGACACCTCGTTAGGAGGTATCGTGCTATGAAGCTATTATTCATGTTAGTGCTAGTGCTTGTAATTTTCGCACCTTTACTTCACTAGGTTTATTAAAAGCTAATCCCTTGTTTATGGGGGTTAGCTCGTTAATAGACATACTAGCATGACTTGCACTATTATACCGAAATAAGGGGCATATAGTGGAATTTGATCAATTAGAATCACAAAGATCAGACTTACAAAAAGTGTTAAAAGAATTGGATACGCTCCCAAAAACCCCACAAATTGAGTTACAAAAACAAAAAATACAAGACCGCATTAACAAAATAACAGACACAATCATTAAAGAATTACTATCAAAGCATGAAATCAAAAAAGAAGAACTAGAACCCACTCTAAAAGAAAAACCCACACCAACAAAAGCACCACAAACCACCCCCACACCATGCAAAGATTTAGTGGTTAGCACCCCTAAAGATAACACCTATATCACCTACCACAATAACGCTAATAAGGTTAATCTAGGGAAATTGAGCGAAAGGGAAGCCAATCTTTTATTCGCTATTTTTCAAAGGCTTAAAGATCAAGGGAATACCCTCATTCGTTTTGAACCGCAAGATTTGAAACACATGCTAAACATAGATATTTCTAATGAGCGCTTATCAGAAGTGGTGATTAAGCTGTGGGACAGCATCAAAACCGCTGATTTTTGGAAAATTAGCGAAACAGAAACTTCAATCATTCAAGAAAATTACATGCTTTTTAGTCGGTGTAAAATTGAATTGAACAAACCGAGTAAAGATTTGAAGTATTTAGAAATCCAACTCAACGACAACTACCAATACTTGCTCAACAATCTTGGCATGGGTCAATACACTTCTTTCAATCTGTTAGAATTTCAACAAGTAAGAGGCAAATACGCTAAAACGCTCTATCGCTTGCTCAAGCAATACAAAAGCACAGGGATTTTGAGCGTGGAATGGACTCAATTCAGGGAGCTTTTAAACATTCCAAAAGATTATGACATGAGAAGCGTAGACAATTTTGTCCTAAAAATCGCTCTCAAAGAACTCAGAAAAATCTATCCCTTTGAACACTTGAGCTACAAAAAGGAACGCAGAAACAGCCACGACAAGCGCAAGGTAACGCATATTGATTTCTATTTTGAACAACTGCCACAGGGCGAAACCAAGCAACAAAAGCAAAAAGACAAGCAACGCGCTAAAAGGGATATTAAGCTCATAGCATGGGATATTAACAACCAAATCGCTAAAAGAAACGCCAAAGCCACTATGGAAGCTAGGTTGCTTGAATTAAAAACCTTAATCGGCTATCAGTTCAGACACAACAATGGGACTATTTTGCAAATTAAAGACGCCACTTTTGAAAAGAATCAAATGTTTTTGCATGTTTTGACTAACAAAAACTCTCAAAAATTCCTTGTATCCAACAAGACATTCGCTTTGGAACTTCTGTTTGTTAATGGATACAGCCTAAAAAAAGACAATTTGCTAGAAGAAATTGATCCCCCTAAAATCCACCCTATCACTAACAAGCCTATCAAAGAGTTTGAAGAATACATAGGCAAAACGATCAATATCACTAATAACAACGTGGATCAATGCCCTAAGGGGATAACAAGCTATTTGAAAATCACTAACATTGTCAAATTGAATGACAATCGGATCTGTGTTTCAGTCCAAGATGTGGATAAGCCTGAGAAACTGCTCAAACCTTTCATCGCTAAAGATGAAAAACATTTGAAGAATTGGTTCAAGAAATACTACCGGTGAAATCAGAAATTTTTTAAAATCCCCTAAAATAGGGGTTTATAAGCTTGTTAAAAACATAACCCTTAAAAATTCAAAACAAAATGGCTAGAATTTTTGTCTTATTCTATTTTGGTAGAATAATAATTTCTCACAAGGAATTATAACTCCTTTCGTCGTCTATCTTTTGATTGTGTTCTCTAATCTTTCCATCCAGCTGTGTTGTTTTTTCATGAAGCTCTCTTGTTTCCTGTTCCATTCGTTTTGAAAGTGGTTCATCTGCTCGTTGAAAGAAGTCTCTAATTCGTTCTTTTGCGTTTGTGTAGATTTAGACATTTTAACTTTGGTTAGGCTTGGCAGTCATAGCGAATTGTTTTAGACAAATTTCTTTCTAAAATCGCCTAGAATGAATTTTAAATTCTAATCTAATATAATCATCGGTTTTCACTCAAAACGATGAAATAGGGCTGTTTTTAGCTCATTATTTGGGTATTTTGTTTTTAGTTGGAAGTTAGAATTCAAAATTCAAAAAACTTCATTTCCCTTTTAGTTGCTTGCTAGTTAGCCAATCTCACTAGTTTAGCATCTAAAAGCGCATATAACTTCGGCTTACAATCTAACCCATACTAAACCCTACTAAAACCGCCTAGCGAGCGTTAGCGAGCAAAATGAGCGGTTTTAGACCGATTGTTTGCTGACAAGCAAACACCAACAAGCGAAGCCTTAGCGAGCATGGACAAAAGCGCATCGCAGTTTGAAAGCGTAGGCGTTAGCCGAAGCTGTTTTGCGTCAGCAAATCAAACAAGATAGCGCAAACCTGGCGTTAGACTAAAAAAACCACTAAAAACTAAAAACCCAAAATATGTAGCGCGTCATGCGCGTTGTTTTTATTACATGTTTTAACAACTATGTTGTTTTTACATGTTTTAACATGCGCGCGCGCGCGCGCGCGTGAGGGATTGGGGGTTGCAACCCCCTAAATAACGAAGCTGTATGGTTTCTCATTTTTGGGTGAAAATGAATAAAACAGAACTTCTTGCCAATGATAGGTGTAGTGTCTTGCCAATGATAGGTGTAGTGTCTTGCCAATGAAGGTGTAGTGTCTTGCCAATGATAGGTGTAGTGTCTTGCCAATGATAGGTGTAGTGTCTTTTGAAACATCTATACAATTAACCATTTTTAGCTACAATAACAGCGTACTAATAGTTTCACAAGTGCGGTATTTCCTATGTGCGACAAAATTTGGAGAAATTAGCTTGATTTTGTTAAGTTAGTGGGTTGGAGGATAGAGAGGGCGACACCTCGTTAGGAGGTATCGTGCTATGAAGCTATTATTCATGTTAGTGCTAGTGCTTGTAATTTTCGCACCTTTACTTCACTAGGTTTATTAAAAGCTAATCCCTTGTTTATGGGGGTTAGCTCGTTAATAGACATACTAGCATGACTTGCACTATTATACCGAAATAAGGGGCATATAGTGGAATTTGATCAATTAGAATCACAAAGATCAGACTTACAAAAAGTGTTAAAAGAATTGGATACGCTCCCAAAAACCCCACAAATTGAGTTACAAAAACAAAAAATACAAGACCGCATTAACAAAATAACAGACACAATCATTAAAGAATTACTATCAAAGCATGAAATCAAAAAAGAAGAACTAGAACCCACTCTAAAAGAAAAACCCACACCAACAAAAGCACCACAAACCACCCCCACACCATGCAAAGATTTAGTGGTTAGCACCCCTAAAGATAACACCTATA